>NZ_OZ035533.1:5357500-5360000 GCF_964033635.1 Chitinophaga sp. MM2321 | reverse complement strand
ATGAGCCGTAGCAGGTGATAGCCCTGTAGGCATAAATTCTGATGGACGCGTAGTATCCTGAGTAGTGCGGGACCGGAGAAATCCTGTATGAAACTGCCAGCACCATCTGGTAAGGCTAAATACTCCTTAGATACCGATAGTGAACCAGTACCGTAAGGGAAAGGTGAAAAGTACTCCGAACAGGAGAGTGAAATAGTTCCTGAAACCGTGCGCTTACAAGCGGTCGGAGCTCAGCAATGAGTGACGGCGTGCCTTTTGCATAATGAGCCTACGAGTTACTTCTCACTGGCGAGGTTAAGGTCTTCAGTACCGGAGCCGTAGCGAAAGCGAGTTCTAACAGAGCGATATAGTCAGTGGGAGTAGACGCGAAACTTTGTGATCTATCCATGGGCAGGATGAAGGTTAGGTAAAACTAACTGGAGGTCCGAACCCATTAGCGTTGAAAAGCTATGGGATGACCTGTGGATAGGGGTGAAAGGCCAATCAAACTGAGAGATAGCTCGTTCTCCCCGAAATGTTTTTAGGAACAGCCTTGGATATAGACGTGTTATAGAGGTAGAGCTACTAATTGGGCTAGGGGGCTTCACCGCCTACCAAACCCTAATAAACTCCGAATGCTATAACATAATCTCCAGGAGTGAGGCTGTGGGCGCTAAGGTCCATGGCCGAGAGGGAAATAACCCAGACTAACAGCTAAGGTCCCTAATGATACGTTAAGTTGATCAAACGCGGTTCAAATCCTACAACAGCCAGGATGTTGGCTTGGAAGCAGCCATTCATTTAAAGAGTGCGTAACAGCTCACTGGTCGAGGGTTTGGGCACGGAAAATAATCGGGCATCAAACGTATAACCGAAGCTTTAGGCCTGATGCGTAAGTATCAGACGGTAGGGGAGCATTCTAAACTGCATCGAAGGTGTGTTGCGAAACATGCTGGAGCGTTTAGAAAAGAAAATGTAGGCATAAGTAACGATAAATAAGATGAAAAATCTTATCGCCGTAAGACTAAGGGTTCCTGATCAACGCTAATCGGATCAGGGTTAGTCGGGTCCTTAGGCAAAGCCGAAAGGCGTAGCTGATGGCAAACTGGTGAATATTCCAGTACCTGCTATAAATTCGATGGAGTAACGGAGTAGTGAAAGGATCGCGCACTTACGGAATAGTGCGTTAAAGGGCGTAGGTATATTGTTGGTAGGTAAATCCGCCGATGATGCTGAAACCTGATAGTACAGCAAAGCTTCGGCTGCGCTGATAGTATCCCTAATCAGACTTCCAAGAAAAACTTCTAAGGTTCGTTTATAGCAGCCCGTACCGTAAACCGACACAGGTAGTCGAGAAGAGTATTCTCAGGCGCTCGAGTGATCCGTGGTAAAGGAACTAGGCAAATTGACGCTGTAACTTCGGGATAAGGCGTGCCGCAGTAATGCGGCCTCAGTAAAATGGTACAACCAACTGTTTAACAAAAACACAGGGCCCTGCAAAATCGCAAGATGACGTATAGAGCCTGATACCTGCCCGGTGCTGGAAGGTTAAGGAAGGATGTTCGGAGTAATCCAAAGCTTCTGACTGAAGCCCCAGTAAACGGCGGCCGTAACTATAACGGTCCTAAGGTAGCGAAATTCCTTGTCGGGTAAGTTCCGACCTGCACGAATGGTCTAATGAGTTGTACACTGTCTCTACCACGAGCTCGGTGAAATTGTAGTATCGGTGAAGATGCCGGTTAATCGCAACGGGACGGAAAGACCCCGTGAACCTTCACTACAACTTAACATTGATTTTGAATGCCAGATGTGTAGGATAGTTGGGAGACTGTGAAGCAGCTTCGCCAGGAGTTGTGGAGTCATCGTTGAAATACCAACCTTCTGTTATTTAGAGTCTAATCCTGTAAGGGAGACATTGTTTGGTGGGTAGTTTGACTGGGGTGGTCGCCTCCTAAAAGGTAACGGAGGCTCGCAAAGGTACCCTCAGTACGGTTGGTAATCGTACGCAGAGCGCATTAGTATAAGGGTGCTTGACTGTGAGGCAAACAAGCCGAGCAGGAGCGAAAGCTGGCTAAAGTGATCCGGTGGTTCTGTATGGAAGGGCCATCGCTCAAAGGATAAAAGGTACTCCGGGGATAACAGGCTGATCTCACCCAAGAGCTCATATCGACGGTGAGGTTTGGCACCTCGATGTCGGTTCGTCACATCCTGGGGCTGGAGAAGGTCCCAAGGGTTCGGCTGTTCGCCGATTAAAGTGGCACGTGAACTGGGTTCAGAACGTCGCAAGACAGTTCGGTCCCTATCTGTTGTGATCGTTAGTAAATTGAGAGGACATGACCTTAGTACGAGAGGACCGGGTCGTACGTACCGCTGGTGTATCTGTTGTGCCGCCAGGTGCAGTGCAGAGTAGCTATGTACGGACAGGATAAACGCTGAAAGCATCTAAGCGTGAAACCTGCTTCAAGATGAGTTTACTTTTAAGGGCCGTCGGAGACTACGACGTTGATAGGTTACAGGTGTA
>NZ_OZ035533.1:5342500-5347500 GCF_964033635.1 Chitinophaga sp. MM2321 | reverse complement strand
TCAGACTTCCAAGAAAAACTTCTAAGGTTCGTTTATAGCAGCCCGTACCGTAAACCGACACAGGTAGTCGAGAAGAGTATTCTCAGGCGCTCGAGTGATCCGTGGTAAAGGAACTAGGCAAATTGACGCTGTAACTTCGGGATAAGGCGTGCCGCAGTAATGCGGCCTCAGTAAAATGGTACAACCAACTGTTTAACAAAAACACAGGGCCCTGCAAAATCGCAAGATGACGTATAGAGCCTGATACCTGCCCGGTGCTGGAAGGTTAAGGAAGGATGTTCGGAGTAATCCAAAGCTTCTGACTGAAGCCCCAGTAAACGGCGGCCGTAACTATAACGGTCCTAAGGTAGCGAAATTCCTTGTCGGGTAAGTTCCGACCTGCACGAATGGTCTAATGAGTTGTACACTGTCTCTACCACGAGCTCGGTGAAATTGTAGTATCGGTGAAGATGCCGGTTAATCGCAACGGGACGGAAAGACCCCGTGAACCTTCACTACAACTTAACATTGATTTTGAATGCCAGATGTGTAGGATAGTTGGGAGACTGTGAAGCAGCTTCGCCAGGAGTTGTGGAGTCATCGTTGAAATACCAACCTTCTGTTATTTAGAGTCTAATCCTGTAAGGGAGACATTGTTTGGTGGGTAGTTTGACTGGGGTGGTCGCCTCCTAAAAGGTAACGGAGGCTCGCAAAGGTACCCTCAGTACGGTTGGTAATCGTACGCAGAGCGCATTAGTATAAGGGTGCTTGACTGTGAGGCAAACAAGCCGAGCAGGAGCGAAAGCTGGCTAAAGTGATCCGGTGGTTCTGTATGGAAGGGCCATCGCTCAAAGGATAAAAGGTACTCCGGGGATAACAGGCTGATCTCACCCAAGAGCTCATATCGACGGTGAGGTTTGGCACCTCGATGTCGGTTCGTCACATCCTGGGGCTGGAGAAGGTCCCAAGGGTTCGGCTGTTCGCCGATTAAAGTGGCACGTGAACTGGGTTCAGAACGTCGCAAGACAGTTCGGTCCCTATCTGTTGTGATCGTTAGTAAATTGAGAGGACATGACCTTAGTACGAGAGGACCGGGTCGTACGTACCGCTGGTGTATCTGTTGTGCCGCCAGGTGCAGTGCAGAGTAGCTATGTACGGACAGGATAAACGCTGAAAGCATCTAAGCGTGAAACCTGCTTCAAGATGAGTTTACTTTTAAGGGCCGTCGGAGACTACGACGTTGATAGGTTACAGGTGTAAGGGTGGTAACATCGCAGCCGAGTAATACTAATTGCCCGTAAGCTTTAATTTTTTTCTTTTATTACTTGCTGGCAACAGCAGTCTGTATATGACTTTCCCAATATGTTATTTTATTTATTGCCGAAGTACACGTGGCTGCAAAGTAACGGACTCAGATAGGTATAGTAAACTGATCTAACAGATCTAGTGACACTATAGCTACGGCAATCAAGTTCTTATGGTGGTTATGCCGAGGGTGTTCACCTCTTCCCATTCCGAACAGAGAAGTTAAGCCCCTCATGGCCGATGGTACTGCAATATCATGCGGGAGAGTAGGTAGCTGCCATATTTATTAAAAAAGGTCCTGGTGACAAGCCAGGACCTTTTTCTTTCTCTAAGCCAATAGCTGATAATAGAGAAGATCTTCACAGATTACCTCCTGATAGTATACATACTATACCGATCCGTTACAATGGATTCAGATTGAAATAATACTTGAAATAATATTAGCAATAAGTTGAAATAATTTTTGCTGCGAATGGATAAAGGTTATATCTTTGCCATCCGCTTCAAAAAAGTGTATGCTCTTTGTAAAGTTGAGGGTTAATAATCGAGGTATGAAAATGCGCTTTCCCAATAGTTAAGACATTAATACTGAGATCATTAAAGATGTAAAAAAACTTCAAAAAAGTTTTGGAGATAATAAAAAGGATCATTACCTTTGCAACCCCAACGCAAACGATGGGAATTACACATACCAAAGTTCTTCTAAAAATAACAACAAGATGTTTGGCAAAAGAGCCACAGAGATCGGATCTCACACATCGACAATAATCACAAGACGATTATCTGGTTAATTTATTAACCAGTTAATTAGTGATTCAAGTTCTTTGACATATTGGGAAATGCAAGTTGTATACAGATATAGTAGTATCTGAATACTTAAATTTTTTAAAGCGAATAAGAGCGCATGGTGGATGCCTAGGATCTAAGAGGCGAAGAAGGACGTGGTAAGCTGCGATAAGCTACGGGGAGATGCAAACGATCGTTACATCCGTAGATTTCCGAATGGGACAACCCAGTACACTGAAGGTGTATTACTCAGCAATGAGAGCCAACGCAGGGAACTGAAACATCTAAGTACCTGTAGGAAAAGAAAATAAATAATGATTCCCTAAGTAGTGGCGAGCGAACGGGGAAGAGCCCAAACCGGATCGAAGCAATTCTATCCGGGGTTGTAGGACTACATTTAGAAAGTCAGATCAAGTTGAATCATCTGGAAAGATGAGCCGTAGCAGGTGATAGCCCTGTAGGCATAAATTCTGATGGACGCGTAGTATCCTGAGTAGTGCGGGACCGGAGAAATCCTGTATGAAACTGCCAGCACCATCTGGTAAGGCTAAATACTCCTTAGATACCGATAGTGAACCAGTACCGTAAGGGAAAGGTGAAAAGTACTCCGAACAGGAGAGTGAAATAGTTCCTGAAACCGTGCGCTTACAAGCGGTCGGAGCTCAGCAATGAGTGACGGCGTGCCTTTTGCATAATGAGCCTACGAGTTACTTCTCACTGGCGAGGTTAAGGTCTTCAGTACCGGAGCCGTAGCGAAAGCGAGTTCTAACAGAGCGATATAGTCAGTGGGAGTAGACGCGAAACTTTGTGATCTATCCATGGGCAGGATGAAGGTTAGGTAAAACTAACTGGAGGTCCGAACCCATTAGCGTTGAAAAGCTATGGGATGACCTGTGGATAGGGGTGAAAGGCCAATCAAACTGAGAGATAGCTCGTTCTCCCCGAAATGTTTTTAGGAACAGCCTTGGATATAGACGTGTTATAGAGGTAGAGCTACTAATTGGGCTAGGGGGCTTCACCGCCTACCAAACCCTAATAAACTCCGAATGCTATAACATAATCTCCAGGAGTGAGGCTGTGGGCGCTAAGGTCCATGGCCGAGAGGGAAATAACCCAGACTAACAGCTAAGGTCCCTAATGATACGTTAAGTTGATCAAACGCGGTTCAAATCCTACAACAGCCAGGATGTTGGCTTGGAAGCAGCCATTCATTTAAAGAGTGCGTAACAGCTCACTGGTCGAGGGTTTGGGCACGGAAAATAATCGGGCATCAAACGTATAACCGAAGCTTTAGGCCTGATACGTAAGTATCAGACGGTAGGGGAGCATTCTAAACTGCATCGAAGGTGTGTTGCGAAACATGCTGGAGCGTTTAGAAAAGAAAATGTAGGCATAAGTAACGATAAATAAGATGAAAAATCTTATCGCCGTAAGACTAAGGGTTCCTGATCAACGCTAATCGGATCAGGGTTAGTCGGGTCCTTAGGCAAAGCCGAAAGGCGTAGCTGATGGCAAACTGGTGAATATTCCAGTACCTGCTATAAATTCGATGGAGTAACGGAGTAGTGAAAGGATCGCGCACTTACGGAATAGTGCGTTAAAGGGCGTAGGTATATTGTTGGTAGGTAAATCCGCCGATGATGCTGAAACCTGATAGTACAGCAAAGCTTCGGCTGCGCTGATAGTATCCCTAATCAGACTTCCAAGAAAAACTTCTAAGGTTCGTTTATAGCAGCCCGTACCGTAAACCGACACAGGTAGTCGAGAAGAGTATTCTCAGGCGCTCGAGTGATCCGTGGTAAAGGAACTAGGCAAATTGACGCTGTAACTTCGGGATAAGGCGTGCCGCAGTAATGCGGCCTCAGTAAAATGGTACAACCAACTGTTTAACAAAAACACAGGGCCCTGCAAAATCGCAAGATGACGTATAGAGCCTGATACCTGCCCGGTGCTGGAAGGTTAAGGAAGGATGTTCGGAGTAATCCAAAGCTTCTGACTGAAGCCCCAGTAAACGGCGGCCGTAACTATAACGGTCCTAAGGTAGCGAAATTCCTTGTCGGGTAAGTTCCGACCTGCACGAATGGTCTAATGAGTTGTACACTGTCTCTACCACGAGCTCGGTGAAATTGTAGTATCGGTGAAGATGCCGGTTAATCGCAACGGGACGGAAAGACCCCGTGAACCTTCACTACAACTTAACATTGATTTTGAATGCCAGATGTGTAGGATAGTTGGGAGACTGTGAAGCAGCTTCGCCAGGAGTTGTGGAGTCATCGTTGAAATACCAACCTTCTGTTATTTAGAGTCTAATCCTGTAAGGGAGACATTGTTTGGTGGGTAGTTTGACTGGGGTGGTCGCCTCCTAAAAGGTAACGGAGGCTCGCAAAGGTACCCTCAGTACGGTTGGTAATCGTACGCAGAGCGCATTAGTATAAGGGTGCTTGACTGTGAGGCAAACAAGCCGAGCAGGAGCGAAAGCTGGCTAAAGTGATCCGGTGGTTCTGTATGGAAGGGCCATCGCTCAAAGGATAAAAGGTACTCCGGGGATAACAGGCTGATCTCACCCAAGAGCTCATATCGACGGTGAGGTTTGGCACCTCGATGTCGGTTCGTCACATCCTGGGGCTGGAGAAGGTCCCAAGGGTTCGGCTGTTCGCCGATTAAAGTGGCACGTGAACTGGGTTCAGAACGTCGCAAGACAGTTCGGTCCCTATCTGTTGTGATCGTTAGTAAATTGAGAGGACATGACCTTAGTACGAGAGGACCGGGTCGTACGTACCGCTGGTGTATCTGTTGTGCCGCCAGGTGCAGTGCAGAGTAGCTATGTACGGACAGGATAAACGCTGAAAGCATCTAAGCGTGAAACCTGCTTCAAGATGAGTTTACTTTTAAGGGCCGTCGGAGACTACGACGTTGATAGGTTACAGGTG